>NZ_BMCS01000004.1:7500-8970 GCF_014635305.1 Williamsia phyllosphaerae
GCCACGCGATAACAACGCTCCATGAACTGGAACTTGGTTTCCTTTGCAGGTTACCGCGGGAAGGTGCCTAGGCCACAGGCCAGAGCAGCCCTCCCGCAGAAGGCTTCCAGGTGGAGCAGGCCCTGTACGTCCTTGCCCACACCTGTAAGAGGGAGCCGGAGGCAGGGACGACCGAGCAGTCTTACCGCTCGCTCTTTCCCATTGCTCTCCGCCGCTCCTTCTTGTATACCCTCCGACCTCGAGTCTGGGGACGGTGCGGCCCGACGGTCTGAGCCGCGACTTTTCAACTCCCGCGAAATTCCCCAGTATGGGAAATTTTAAAAATCGACTCACGGCCACCCAGCCACCCAACTGGGTCGCACCTTCTCAGGAATCTCGCTCCAAGTTCACAAAGACCACGCCTTCCTCGTCAAGTTGGTTGCGCCTTCCTTGCCTACCCGGTCATTCCTGCCTACCCTGCACTCGGTAGGTACTACCCGCCTACTACTTTTTTCTTTTCAACTTTGATCTTACCTTTCTCATACAGGCCCGTCGTACCTACCCTGTAGTTCTTACCTACCCTACACTTAATAAGCGCTACCTACTCGCAATTTTCCTTTTCAAAACTTCGGCTTCCAAAGGTCGATTGCGCCTTCCTTACCTACCCGGTCGTTCTTGCCTACCCTGCACTCGGTAAGTACCACCCTTCACTGCCTTTCCCTCTTCCACCTTTTCAACCTCGGCCGCGCCTTTCTTATATAAAGCAGACGTGCCTACCCTACAGCGTCCACTCAAACTACGTTTCCACTAAGTAAAAAGCTAACTACTTTTTATCTTCCCTAATATAATTTACAACATCTTATAACTATACCAAAAGTATTCATATTACTCTTATCTTTTTCTTTTTACATTTACCAATTCAACCTTCTTTATTAATATACTAACCTCAACATATCCTCCCTACCCATACAACCAAAGCCACCTAACACCCTACCTACTCTACTAACTGTTTATACCCCCTAAATTCTACTACCCTTCTTCTTCTACTACTTTCAAAATTTCTTTTTTTTTTTTCTTTTTTTCTTCTTTTTCTTCTTTCCTACTATCAATTATTTACCTGCCCTTCCCTAACAATTCATTCAAGACCGTATAGGTTCTAGTTGATCGACTTAGTCGCCTCCGAATACCTTCTTCTTCCTATATTTATAAAAAAAACCTCTACCCTTGTTATAATCCGGCTCCTACTACTCTAAAAGTGTTTATTTACTTTATAAACGCCCTTACCTAATAAAGATTTGGAGGTAGAACAAGAGGACGAAAAGAAGAATAAAAAGAAAAAGAAAGGAAGAAGCTTACTAAGGGGGCAAGACATTACAAAAGTAAAAAGGTAGAAGGAAAGTAAGAAAAATATATATAAAAAAAAAAAAAAAAAAAAAAAAAAAAAAAAAAAAAAAAAAAAAAAAAAAAAAAAAAAAAAAAAAAAAAAAAAAA
>NZ_BMCS01000005.1:2500-5106 GCF_014635305.1 Williamsia phyllosphaerae
GTAGCCGTAGCGAAAGCGAGTCTGAATAGGGCGATTCAGTGGCGTGTTCTAGACCCGAAGCGGAGTGATCTACCCATGGCCAGGGTGAAGCGTCGGTAAGACGACGTGGAGGCCCGAACCCACTTCAGTTGAAAATGGAGGGGATGAGTTGTGGGTAGGGGTGAAAGGCCAATCAAACTCCGTGATAGCTGGTTCTCCCCGAAATGCATTTAGGTGCAGCGTCGCATGTTTCTCACTGGAGGTAGAGCTACTGGATGGCGGATGGGCCCTAAAAGGTTACTGATGTCAGCCAAACTCCGAATGCCAGTGAGTGAGAGTGCGGCAGTGAGACTGCGGGCGATAAGGTTCGTAGTCGAGAGGGAAACAGCCCAGATCGCCGGCTAAGGCCCCTAAGCGTGTACTAAGTGGAAAAGGATGTGGGGTCGCGAAGACAACCAGGAGGTTGGCTTAGAAGCAGCCACCCTTGAAAGAGTGCGTAATAGCTCACTGGTCAAGTGATCCTGCGCCGACAATGTAGCGGGGCTCAAGTACACCGCCGAAGCCGCGGCACTCACACAATACATTCATGCACCCTTGCGGGGGTGTGTGTGGTGGTGTGGGTGGGTAGGGGAGCGTCCTGCACCCATGGAAGCCACAGAGTGATCTAGTGGTGGAGGGTGTGGGAGTGAGAATGCAGGCATGAGTAGCGAAAGACGAGTGAGAAACTCGTCCGCCGAATGATCAAGGGTTCCTGGGCCAGGCTAATCCGCCCAGGGTGAGTCGGGACCTAAGGCGAGGCCGACAGGCGTAGTCGATGGACAACGGGTTGATATTCCCGTACCCGTGTTATCGCGCCCGTGATGAATCACATGTACTAACCATCCAAAACCGCCGAGAAGACCTTCGGGTCTCGAGTGTGGGGCTGCATGGGACCTTGTGTGGTAGTAGTCAAGCGATGGGGTGACGCAGGAAGGTAGTGGGGCCAGTCAGTGGTTGTACTGGTGTAAGCCTGTAGGGCGAACGGTAGGCAAATCCGCCGTTCACATAGCCTGAGAGGTGATGCGTAGCCGAATGAGGCGAATTCCATGATCCTATGCTGCCGAGAAAAGCCTCTAGCGAGTGGTGACACGGCCCGTACCCCAAACCAACACAGGTGATCAGGTAGAGAATACTAAGGCGATCGAGAGAACTGTGGTTAAGGAACTCGGCAAAATACCCCCGTAACTTCGGGAGAAGGGGGACCACGTCTGGTGACCGGTTTTACGCCGTGAGCTGGGGGTGGTCGCAGAGACCAGAGAGAAGCGACTGTTT
This sequence comes from Williamsia phyllosphaerae, assembly GCF_014635305.1. Classification (NCBI taxonomy): domain Bacteria; kingdom Bacillati; phylum Actinomycetota; class Actinomycetes; order Mycobacteriales; family Nocardiaceae; genus Williamsia; species Williamsia phyllosphaerae. The sequence continues at coordinate 3,791 of NZ_BMCS01000005.1, forward strand.
ACTAAAAACACAGGTCCGTGCGAAGTCGTAAGACGATGTATACGGACTGACGCCTGCCCGGTGCTGGAAGGTTAAGAGGACCGGTTAATCACTTCGGTGGTGAAGCTGAGAATTTAAGCCCCAGTAAACGGCGGTGGTAACTATAACCATCCTAAGGTAGCGAAATTCCTTGTCGGGTAAGTTCCGACCTGCACGAATGGCGTAACGACTTCTCTGCTGTCTCAACCACAGACTCGGCGAAATTGCAGTACGAGTAAAGATGCTCGTTACGCGCGGCAGGACGAAAAGACCCCGGGACCTTCACTATAGTTTGGTATTGGTGTTCGGTTCGGTTTGTGTAGGATAGGTGGGAGACTGTGAAACCCGCACGCCAGTGTGGGTGGAGTCGTTGTTGAAATACCACTCTGATCGTATTGGATACCTCAACCTCGGACCATGATCTGGTTCAGGGACAGTGCCTGATGGGTAGTTTAACTGGGGCGGTTGCCTCCCAAAATGTAACGGAGGCGCCCAAAGGTTCCCTCAGCCTGGTTGGCAATCAGGTGTTGAGTGTAAGTGCACAAGGGAGCTTGACTGTGAGACGGACATGTCGAGCAGGGACGAAAGTCGGGACTAGTGATCCGGCACCGGCAAGTGGAAGCGGTGTCGCTCAACGGATAAAAGGTACCCCGGGGATAACAGGCTGATCTTCCCCAAGAGTCCATATCGACGGGATGGTTTGGCACCTCGATGTCGGCTCGTCGCATCCTGGGGCTGGAGTAGGTCCCAAGGGTTGGGCTGTTCGCCCATTAAAGCGGCACGCGAGCTGGGTTTAGAACGTCGTGAGACAGTTCGGTCTCTATCCGCCGCGCGCGTAAGAAACTTGAGGAAACCTGTCCCTAGTACGAGAGGACCGGGACGGACGAACCTCTGGTGTGCCAGTTGTTCCACCAGGAGCACTGCTGGTTAGCTACGTTCGGAAGGGATAACCGCTGAAAGCATCTAAGCGGGAAGCCTGTTCCAAGATGAGGTTTCTCACCACCATCGCGTGGTTAAGGCCCCCCACAGACCATGGGGTTGATAGGCCAGAACTGGAAGCCCAGCAATGGGTGCAGGTGACTGGTACTAATCGGCCGAGGACTTACAACAACAACCTACAAAATAGGCAATAAAACTTGTAGAGCTGTTTCGCATCCACTGTGCAATATCTGAAACAACACACAAACAACACAACAGAACGACTTTGTTGTGGCATGTGTGACTCTGTTTCGCAGAGTTACGGCGGCCATAGCGGAGGGGAAACGCCCGGTCCCATCCCGAACCCGGAAGCTAAGCCC
>NZ_BMCS01000006.1 GCF_014635305.1 Williamsia phyllosphaerae
GCCCCACTCTTGCCGCCCAGCCCCTTCGCGGTGTCGCCGGCTTTCGACATCGCCGATTGCGCCGCCGACGCCGGATTGCCGGCTTGACCGGATTGGGCAGCAGCGTTTTTGGCAGCGCCGGCTGGATCGCCGGAGCCCTGGCGTGACAGTGACTGCGCCGCATCGCTACCTGTCCGGTTGCACGCGGGGCCTGGACCACTTCCCCCGCCCCCGCCGCCGGCGCCGCCTCTTCCAGCGCCGGCGCCCGAGCCGGCCGCGCTAGTCCCGGTAGAGCTGGTGCCTCCGCCATTGGCCGGGCGCGAGAACCCCATTGGCATGATGGTGCCGATCGGGCTTCCGGGGTCGGGCAGGTTCAACAAACTCGACGAGGTCTTCGTTGCGCCGGGGTTGTAAGTGGAATCAATGACCGCACGCCCCTGCTGGTCGAGCCCGTTGACCACAGTCTGATGGCTTTGCACAAGAGCGGGACTGAGACCTGACGCCTTCACAGCCGTTGTGTACGAGAAGTTCTCCGCCTCCAGTCGCGACTTCAACCCCTCGAAACCCGTTCGAGTCCCAATCACTGCCGCGACCCAACCGGCGACAACATTGGCGTTGACGAATGCGTTTTTACCTGTACTCGTTGCGATATCGGCAACGCTTCTGGAACCTGCGCGCACTCCTTCGGCGGCCGTGCCGGTCCATGTTCCATTGGCTAAGACTCCAGAGATCCCCGCGTTCAAGGCCGATGCGGTGGCGGCAATGTCTCGCGCTAACGACATCCAATTCTCCACCAACGTAGTCAGCTTGGTTACATCGGCAGGCTGACTATTTCCATATCCCCAATCGATAACACCGCCTCCCGGGGCTGTCTCTGAACCGGCCGCGCACGGGAAGTGCCCGAGAAAGGCATCTTTTCCTGTCGGATCGGACGGCCTGCAATCGAAAGCCCCCGAAGATGGTTGACCTACCGGCGGATAATCCGCAGCCTTGTCAGAAGTTGACCGTAGAGCAGCTGACGTTTGTTCGTCTTGCGTCTGAATCCGCAAACCAGCCGCGCGAACCGCGTCGCCAAGTTGCTGTGCGTTTAGGCCTAGACCGTCCACCGCGTTGATACATGCGTCGCCCAAGGCGTTCAGGCCGCGCTGAATCTTGCCCGCCGTATCGAAGTTTCCCGCTGATCCGGTATCGGCGAGTTTTTGGGCGGTGTCCTTAAGGCTGGTGAAGGAGTCGTACGCTGAGTTGCAATGTTGGGCGATGGCTTTTGCCGTCTGCGGGTCGAAAGAGAGCGATTCGTTACTTTTGATATCGCCTAGGCTTGGCGTTGACACGGTTCAGCCCTCCGTCGGTCGCATCTGAATAGGTTTCGAAGGCAGGTACGGGGCAATTAGTGGCGCGTACTCTCTTACTTTTTCACATGGTTCGGCACGATAACCATTACTTACGCCCACGGTAACAGAAGCGCTGCCATAGAACGTCCCCCATACTATGTTGCAGTACTTTGTGCTTGTCCGATCATCGTTCCGAGTTTTATACACGGTGCCGGTAACATCCGATCGAATGGGGACCTTGGTCTCGATGGTTGTGTGATCGGGAATCGCGGAAACATCCGCGAAACTGGTGGCCTGGATGGCCACCGTGATGGAAAGGGATTCATAGTTGGGCCCCGTATCTGTCACCATTCGGCACAACTGCAACAACGAATGTTGGCCACCAAAACCGGTTTGCTTCTTCGTCATTTTGAGCTTGTCGCGGGTTAAAGAGTCGGGTAAGAAGGGGCAGACGTAAGGAATTATGTCGAAGTACGGGTTCTTGGGGTTCTCGTGATCGCTGTAGGTGGTTACGACACCCGTCATGTCTTTTGTGGAGTTGATGTCTTCGATTGAGTCGGGGACAGTGCCCGCCGGCGTGGGAAGCGCGGCCGGGTTCGACGATGAGGATGCGGCTTGCGGGGCCGGTCCGTCGGCCGAGGACGAGCATCCGACGACCGCGACAAGTGCCGCGGCGAGAACCGCACTCGCGACGGCGGTGGTCCGTCGGGTCGGGCCGTGTGCTGACGTTCTCAATCCAGATCCCCCATTCTGTACGGCTGTCCGCTACATGATGCCAGCATCGGAATGATGCGTCTCATGCTGATTCTCTCTTGCCTTGGTTGCGTGGGCTGCGATCCGCCGTAGGCAATTGCAAAGCGCGGTCGAACTGCAGCGGGCAATTGCGACAGGACGATCGCCGAGACCTAAATTGAGTCGGCAGCAAGTGGATCGAAAGAGATTGGTCATTGGGCCGGTCTCATTTGCGAAGGACTCTTGGGCATCGCCGGCGCGATTATCTTCGCAGCGTTAATGGACCCTGCGCAAGGATCATCCTCATCGGGGTTCCTAGTCCGGTAATTCACCACGATCGCCCCGAAGAATGTTCCCCACGCAGTTCCGCATTCTTCTTCGAAAGTTGAGTCTTCGGGGCCCGAGGGTGGGAGCTTTTTAGAGGTTCCCGATATCTCTGCCGAGATGCGGATGTCTTTTTCTAGTACTACAGCAACGTCTGATGCAAGCACTTCGGAGATATTGCTGGTATAAAAGTTGACGGTCAAGTTTGCTTGAACGAATCCCGCCGCGCTCCGCAGCATGATGCATGCTTGGGATACCAATTGTGTACCCGTAAATCCTCTTCTTTTATTGTCTACCCGAAGTCTTTCCATCACCTCGCGAGGGACAAAGGTGCAGATATCCGGAAGATGCGCGGCGTATGGGCTCTCGCCGAACGGCACGGTAGTCACCACGCCGGTCATGTCTTTGGTGGAGTTGAGGTCGAGGACTGAGTCTTTCTTAACACCGGGCGGAACCGATTCGGATGGAAACGCAGGCGAGGTCTGGGCGGATGCGATGGCGGTGTTCGGGGCGGGATCTCCGGTGGTTCCCGAGGTGCACGCTGTCGTGGCGGCCATGACGGCAGCCAGGACTGCGATCGAAAGTCGGGTGCTGCGCCGGAGCATCACTGAGTTACCTGTTTGCCTGGGTGACGCGTGAGCCGGAACATTGCTGCCGCACCCGCTTTGCGGTCATGGGGTCAGCGGGTGGTGTCGGGGCTGTCGGTGGTGTCCAGGTTGAGTCCGCCGAGCACCGGCGGTGCGGTGTCGGGGAGTTCGCCGGCGATCTCTTCGCCGTTCTCTTCGGAGATGAGGTAGCGGGCGCTTTTGTGTTCTTTCTCGTTTTCGCTGCCTTGGCCTCCACGTGCTCCGCCCATCGGTGCGCCGCTACCCATACCGGCGCGACCGGCTGCCGGTGCTGCTTGTGGTGC